>DASPIR010000011.1 GCA_035628995.1 Clostridia bacterium
TACTTGTAAAATCCTAACGCACATAAACCCAACGTCCTGTTGGTATGTGCTAGATTTACATCACGTAAATCTTACGGATTTTCCTACGTATCAAGCTCTATTCTGTTACCCAAAGACTTATAAGTGTTCGCTGATATACAAAGTTAATGCTTCCCTAATCGATACTTAGCTTTCATCTGCTGAGTAAGTAATTGGTAAAGCAGCCTTGTTAATAAGCCAAAGTATGCTTATACAGAAATTGTTAATGGCACTTAGGAGCGTAGCCTTAGAAAAATCGTATACGAGGAAGGACGCCGAGTAAGCCTTCCAAGGCCAAGGACGGCCTTTGGAAGGCGTTAGATTTTTCTTAGGCGCAGCGGATTAGTGCCATCAATTTTTGTATACTCATAAGTGGCTATTAACATGGCTGCTTTTCTGTAGCGATTTTCTCAATTTAAAACCCGGCATAAATGCCGGGTCATAGAGCTTATTTCAGTTTTCCTATTTTATTTAATGGCCACAATCTGAACACAGCCTTGCCTTCCATGTAATCCCTGCCAATGAATCCAACCGATTCAAATCTGCTGTCCCGGCTATTCTCCCTGTTGTCCCCCATGACCATGTATTTATCCTCTGGGATTGTTGTTTTCACAAATCCGAAATCAGGTGTAGGAGATTGGGTAAAATCCGGCTCCAATGCCTTTCCGTCAATGTATACCTTGTTGTCCTTTATCTCAACAGTTTCACCCGGCAAGGCTACTACCCTCTTTATAAGGTTGAGATGCTCCAGCTTATCCTGCTCGCTGTCAATTACAACAATATCTCCTCTTTCAGGCTCACCTACCAAATAGTTTACTTTGGATATAATAAGTATCTGCCCCTCATGCAGGGTTGGCTCCATTGACACGCTCATTGCATATGCCGTACTGAATATATATGTTCTGAAAATAAATGCAAGCACTATTGCGAAAACAATTGTTTTTATCCATGAGTATATCTCTTTTTTCGTCTCTTCAGAAAACTTCATTTTACACTCCTTTTCTCATCTCTTATTAGGCTCGGCCTCAAACACAGACTGCAGAGCCACTATATCATAATAGTCATTTTGCTTAAGGATCTCAAAATACTTATCCCTGTCACCTGTCATTTTATTGTAGTGATATGCAAGGCATAGATTTGAGATAACGTTCAAATCACCACTGTCAAATTCATAGGCTTTTTTTGCATATTCCAGACCGGCCTCGACATTATTGCCCTCCAGCTCTATCTTGGAGAGGGCTGTCAAAGCCTGAGGATGCTCTTTATTGCTTTCAAGCACCTTATTACAGCACTCCGCAGCCTTTTCAAGCTGGCCTGTTTTTCTATATACTGCGGCAAGATTCAGATATGCGGAATAAAATTCTGGTTGAAGCTCAACTGTCTTGATGTATAATTTCTCGGCTTCAGAATATTTGCCCATATCAAAATTAATATTCGCCATATGAAAAATGCCCATTACATCATTTTTATTAGCGTCCAAATACTTTTCAAGCTTCTCAGCCGTACTCTCCAATTCTTCTTGTCCGTACAGCTTCAGTGCTTCTCCCAGCCCTTTGCTCTCGTAGTATATCGAATCCATCTTATCTACAATTCCGTTAACCTGACCGCTAAGACTTTTCGAGACTTTCTTTCCTGCAATTCGGTCTAAAAGCTCGCTGCATTCATCGATACGTTCATTGTAGAAATATGATATCGCAAGCCTCGCAAGTATTGAAGTGGACTCCGGAAACTGCTTCAAAACCTGTTCATATTCCTTTATTGCTGTTGAGTGCCTTCCATCCTTCTGAGCACTCCATCCCTGCTCATAGGCTATACCAGCTTTGAGCGCAGACGGAAATAGTATTATGGAAGAAATAAGCACAGCTATAATAAATAGTAAAGCGAGTTTTATCCACAAAGGCACCGGTTTCTTTGCCACTTAAACACCACCTATAAAATGTTCTTCCTTAATCCTACCGTATATATGAGCAAATATCAATATGAGCAAATACCTACATAAGTCCACTACCTGCAATCGCATAAAAAAACAGGGCTTATGCCCTGTTAATCACCTTTTTTCCCATCTTTATTTTCTTTGTCCTTGCCATCTCTTTCACCGCTGTTATCCTTGTCCTTTGCCTCATCATTATTGACTTGGCCATCTGCTCCATTATTCTGCTTGTCTTTATCTACATTCTCTTGCTCACTGTCTTTATCCCCGTTGCCTTCGTTTTCTTTGTCTTCTTTTACTTTATCTTCTTTTTTATTTTTATCATTATTGCCTTTGTTTGAAGTGGAAGCATTATCCTTTTTTACTGCAGCTGCTGGCTTAGGCTTATCACTTCCATTATTATCCTTTTTAGCTTTGGAATCAAATTTTGCAGCTTCTTTATCTTCCTTCTTATCGCTATCCTTATTGGTTATGGATTGCTCTTCCTTGTCTTTTTTATCTTTATCCTTTTCCGCTGCCATTACAGCCTTTCTACCTTCGTTTATTAGATGAACAACTTCTCTTACAGACATATTCCTTACTTCTTCATCCTTGATCTCCGGGCTTACTTCTCTCAGCCTGTCTGCAAGTATCTCTTTCCCTGGAGACATCTTGTTGGATAAAGCTTCTTTATAGCTCTTTACACTTGCTTTTTCAACCATGACTCCAAAGTTATTATTGACCTTGGATAGCTGATTGGTTGCAGCTATTGTCACCATATCTGCCAATTCTTCTTCCTGCTTGAGATTCTTTGCAGATACTACAACCATTATCTGGTTCTCCATCTGCTCATCTATATAGCCCTCTTCAGAAGCACTTTTTATTATAGCGGAAAGTGCATCATCTATATCCTTATTCTTCAAGCCCTTTGTATTCTTTATCAAGTTAACCGCATCTTCATTAAGAGGGTTTACTGATATTACCCTTTCAAACCTGTTGAGGGATAATGCGATGCTGGGGTTTATATCCACGCTGACATAGCTGTATGGCGTATAATACGCATATACTCCCGTAGACAGGAATATGCATGCAAGGAAACATGCAGCTATTGATGCCAGCCTTCTGTATGTCAAATTTATCTTCTGGGGTTTCAGTTCTATTTCATCACCTATTCCCAACGAAAGCTGTCTTTTGACTTTTATAAAATCTCCCTTGTCAGTTAAAACTATCATTTGTTTTTTATCTATCTCTGCAACTATTGCTTTCACTTTTTCCACCCCCAGTCTATGAACTCCCTTATACAGTAGTAGTCTCCTGTCAATATTATCATTGCTGCTACTACATAATTTCGTGACCGTTCAATAGTTTTCCGGGGTAATTTTGTGCCTTCCTCAATTTCTGCTATAGGAAGATACAGCTTGGCCTTAATTTTTTTGACCAGCTCGGGTCTGTCGATTATGTACTTGACTATATCTAAATATGAGCTTTTCGTGCCTATATGCTTAGGAGAACTCTTTGCTACATCATCAAGCTTCAGCCCCCATGTGGAAAGCTCCTCCTTAAGCTGTACAAGCTCCTGTCTTCTAAGCTGGTTTATCTCTTCCTGATAATATTTATCCTGAGCTTCCTCGGCAGCTATAACATAGTCAAAGACCTCCTCAGCACCAGCTTCCTCAGTAGAGAATTCATTCATATATGTTATTACCTGATGCTTTTTTTCCTTCCGGTAATAATCAATGAGCCTTTTTCGTATTATGTTCTGGGCAAAGCTCAAAAAGTTCCCTTTTTGCTGGTCATAATGAATTATGGCTTCATCAAATGCCATTAAGGCAATACTAAGCTCCTCATCCTGGCCATAGGAAACATACCTGCCCGTCACCTTTTCAACGGCGGCTGCGATAAAGGGTCTGTATTCTTCTATGAAAGTATTCTTTTCATCTTTTGTAAGCTTGATATGCATTACTCTTTCATTTATCGATTTATAAAACATATTTCACCCCAAAATTTTCACAAAACACCAAAATTTCCTAAAGTGCTTACGAATATTATATAATATATACAAAACTTACCTTTATTCAATTATACATGAAGTGTCCATACAATATAAGAGGCACAAAATGGTAATTGAGAACTATTTATTTTTTTTATGGGAGGAATGGATTATGGCTGTAAGGAATTGCCCCATCTGCAGCAGGATTTTTGAGGATATGGGAGCACAGGAGGTATGTGGAAGCTGTTACACCGAAAACGAAAGTGATATCAATAAAGTAAAGGATTATCTGTACTTGCATCCCAACAATAGCATAATTGAGGTCTCAGAAGCCACTGGAGTATCCATTCAGAAGCTGAAGAGGTTTCTTCAAAGTGAGCGGCTGGTATCTATAGAAAAGACTTCACTGTAGCAGTGAAGCCTTTTCTTTTTTAATCCGCCTATTAATATTCAAGTATTTCACCGTTCCAGAAGAGATATATGTACCTTCCCGCTATTTCCTTGCCGGTTATCTGCTTTAAAGCTCTTGCATAATACTCAAGCTGAGTCCTGTACTTTTCTTTTATCTGTTCAATATCCCCATCCGGTACATAGTCGGTCTTGTAATCAACCAGCACCAGCTTTCCTTCTTCCTCGAAGTAGCAGTCGATAATACCCTGAAGTACGATTGTTTCCTCCTCATACCCCTCTTTAGGAAGACTGCTAAATACCTCGGAGCATTCCACTTCCATAGTAAAGGGCATTTCTCTATGCAGCTTGCCAGAATTAATCATCCTTTTACCCAAGGCTGACTGCATAAAACTCAGTAGCTTACGGATGTTTACATTCTGCGCCTGTACGTCTGTCAAAAGCTCAGCTGCTACCATACCTTCCACTTGAATTCTAATGCTGCCTTCAGAGATTTCTCCGCCAAAGTCCATATGCTGCAGCACAAAGTGCATCAGCGAGCCCTTTTCTGCAGCAGTCATCTCTGTTGCTTCCTCCAGGAATCGCGGTCTTTGCTTGATGCTTGGGGCTGTTTGCATATTGTACTCATCAGACGCGACCGTATCAAAGTACCGCTTCAGCTCTGTAACGGTGACTTTTACCGGCAGCCTCTCATAAGCAGAATAAGGATATTTCCACTCCAGCCTTTTTATGATTTCAGCATAGGAATCAGCTGCAGACTCTGCCGAGGCCAGGGCCACTTCCCCTATCAGTTCTTCTTCATTATGCTCTTCAAGCTTTATATCCCTCAATACCTCATCTCTGTCCCATAGCTTTATATCCCATCTGGAGCTGTCACTTACCCCACAGAGATCCTGCTGTTCCATGCCCAGCTTTTCTGCCAGCTGCCCTGAAGGGTGCCTCATGAGAGCTGTGCAAATCCAGTCCATATAGCACTTTCCCTTTAAAACATCATATTCAGGCACCTTTAGAGACTTGGCTCTGCTGCTTTTCCACCTGGAGGCGCTTTTTTTCGGATCATTTACGGTGCCGGTTATAATAAGCTTCTCTTTAGCTCTTGTAAAGGCAACATACAGTATCCTCATCTCTTCAGAGAGGCTTTCAAGTCTTATCTTGTATTTCAAAGCCTGCTTGAATATCGAAGGGTACCATATCCTCCGCTTGTAGTCTATAAAGTCAGGTCCTATACCCAAATCATGATGCAACAATATGCCCTTTGTTGCATCAGTGAGGTTAAAGCCCTTCCCGGCACCGCAGACAAATACTATCGGAAATTCCAGTCCCTTGCTCTTGTGTATGCTCATTATCCTTACAACATTATCCTTCTCTCCAAGGGTTTTAGCGCTTCCCATATCTCCCTGGCTGCCTTTCAGCTTGTTTATGAAGCTTATGAAGTTGAAAAGCCCCTTAAAGCTTGACTCTTCATACTGTCTTGCCCTGTCAAAAAGCATCCTGAGGTTGGCCTGCCTTTTAACACCAACCGGCATTGCACCCACGAAGCTGTAATACCCCGTATCATTGTACAGATACCATATAAGCTCATCAGTGGAAAGGTAAAGGGACTTTTCTCTCCACTTGTTTAGTCTTTCTATAAACCCCGCTGACTTGCTCCCCAGCTCCCCTTCTATTGCAGCAGCTTTAATCATTGCTTCGTAGAAAGTCACCTCCCGGTCGCAGAGCCTTATGTCAATAAGCTCCTCTGTGGAAAAACCCGCTATAGGAGATCTTAGAACCGCGAGTATCGGGATATCCTGCAGGGGATTATCAATAATCTGGAGCAGTGATAATATCGTTGATATCTCGATGGTCCTGAAGTATCCGCTTCCTGTATCGGCATACACAGGAATTCCATGCATGCCCAACTCTTCAGCAAACACATCAGCCCAGTTCTTCGTTGTTCTCATAAGTATTACTACATCGCTGAAACGGGCTGGCCTGTATTTCTTAGTATCCTTGTCAAGCACCATAAAACCCGGGCTGGACTCTGTAACAAGCTCCTTTATCCTTTTAGCCGCCACTCTTGCTTCGCACTGCATGGAATCCGGCTTATCCTCAATATCTATGTCCAAGGTCAAGCCAGCCCCCTCTGAGTCATCAAAGCTTTCATCCGTACCTTCAGCTTCTGTGGCTGCAGCTTCCCTGCCATCTATTATATGAAGCTCAACTGGGCCTCCGAAGCTGTCCTCCGATACTTCAGGCAGCTCAAATGCCGCTCCGGCATTAAGCGCTTCCTTTTCTGTATAGTCAATGTCTCCCAAACTTTTGGACATTATCTGGCTGAATATATAGTTTACTCCGTTTATAATATCTTCCCTGCTTCTGAAGTTCTTGTACAGCAGAATTTTCCTATACTTGGAATTTGCATCTCCAGAGTATGTGTCATATTTTTTCAGGAACAATTCGGGTTTTGCCTGTCTGAACCGGTAAATGCTCTGCTTCACATCACCTACCATGAATATGTTAGGCTCACCTGCCTCCTCCCTGGAAACCATGCCAAGTATTACTTCCTGTGTCAGATTACTGTCCTGGTATTCGTCAATATATATTTCTTCGAAACGCTCTCTTAGTCCAAGTGCCGCCTGAGTTGCAGAAGCCTTTCCGTCCTCTTCCCTGCTTGTCAGAACCTTCAGGCAGAAATGCTCCAAATCATTGAAATCAATTACACCCTTCTGCTTTTTCTTATCCTGATACATCGCTGCAAATTCCAATACAAGATTACCCAGGCTTTCCATTATAGGATGCAGTTGTCTTAAGTCGGAGGTCAGTTCTCCTGAGCTTCCGCTTATAAGCTCCTTCTTGAGCTTGTTAAGCTTGCCCTTGACATCATCCCTGATTCCTTTGACTTCCTCCTGTGCAAGGAGGTCTATTTCTTTGCCGCATCTGGGCATACGTGCGAACTCGAGATTCTTGAATTCTTCATAAAGTGCATCCCAGCAGCCGCCTTCACCGCAACCCCTCGAAATCATGGCTTTTACCCTCAAGCTATCCTCCTGCAAAACAGGAATATACGGCGACAGCCCCTGTGCCCTCTCTGCTGTTGCTAAAGCGCCTTCCAGTACACTCTGAAGTCCTGACAACTCCAATGTAATATTCTCTATCAGTACCCTTGCCCATTTTGTGCTTCCAAAGTCCATTCCATCAGGCGCATTGAAGGCCTCTACCGCATCCTTCAGCCAGACCTCCGGCCATGGATGGCTTTGGACAAACTCATAAATTGTCAAGACCAAGTCCATTAGCTTCTTATCATCTCGATTGCCGCCATAGCATTCCACCAGGCTCAGAAAAGCTTCGGTACAGTTTTCCGGCTCATACTTTGACTCAATAAGCTCCTCCAGTGCTTCTATTTGAAGCAGCACGGCTTCTGTATCATCTGCTATCCTGAATGCGGGGTCCAAATCTATTGTATGAAAGTTATTCCTTATCACATCAAGACAGAAGGAATGTATAGTTGTAATACTGGCTTTCCCCAAAAGAGCCAGCTGCCTTTGAAGGTTCTTGGTGTCCAATCCTTTATCCTTCTGTGCTTCATCCAGCACCTTGCTCAAGGCAGCACCAATTCTCTCTCTCATTTCTGCAGCTGCAGCATTGGTAAAAGTAACAACCAGCAGTCTGTCTATATCTACGGTCGCGTCTGGGCTGGTAATCTTCCTTATTATCCTTTCAACAAGCACTGCTGTCTTCCCCGCCCCTGCAGCCGCAGCCACAAGCAGATTGCATCGGTCCTCGGAAATCGCCCTTGCCTGTTCATCAGTCCATTTGCTGACCTTATTCATCTGATTCATTGCTATCACCACCTTCTGCAGTCTTGCCGCCCATAAGCTCCCAAACCTCTTCATCCTTCTTTTCATGCAGATTCCTATAGTTGTTTCCGGAAAGTTTGGTATCAAACTGGCATATTGACATATAACCGCAGTATGAGCATGCAGTCATAGTTTTTCTCCTGTATGGGCTTATGGATATGTTCCCTTTGAGCATTTCCTCTCCCAAGCTGTTCAGCAGCTTCCTTACATGCCGCTTTATTAGCTCAAACTGTTCAGCTGTTGCTGCAGATGACCTGCCCAAGTCCCCTCCCTTATTTACCCTGGCCGGTATTATGAGGGAGTCCCCATCTATGCTCGTGTCCATCTCTTTTATAAGCTTCACATCTGCTAACAGCAGGCCTTTCATTTTAAGCTCCTTCATAATGGACTTTTCAATTTCCTCCTCAGATGCGCCTCTGCCTCCCAGCACAATAGGATCGTCAAGCTTGAAGTATAAAACTCCCGCAGGCAGCACCGACTTGCCGGACTCCTTACCGAGGCTCTCGCCAACTGCATCCAGGTAGGTTATCAGCTGTATCTGAAGTCCATAATAGACATCCGCCAGCTTGAACTGCTTGCTGCCGGACTTGTAGTCAACTATCCTGAAATATTTGCCCTCTTCTGTTTCCAAGCAATCCATCCTGTCAATTCTGCCGGACAGAACCATGCTATCCCCCATGGGCAGCTCGATTGTAATAGGAGGAAGCTTCTCCCCATCACCAAAGCCCATCTCATAACCGACCGGTTCAAAGGAGCTTCTTTTTATATGTTCTGCTATCATCCAGACAGCTCTTGTAAGCACTCTTTTCAATCTGTCTGCAAAGTATTTGTATCTACTGGAGCTTAAGAAAATAGTTCCGGCTATATCCTGCACCAACTCATCGACTATCAGTCCTACCTTTTCAGCGCACCAGTCCTTCTCAAGCTGTCTCCAGCCGGTGCTGCTCTCGCTTACTGTCTTGGAGAACATGTCAATTACCCTGTGCATGAAAGAACCCGTATCCGGGGCATTCATTTTCATTATATTTCTTTCCTTTGCTTTAAGCCCGTATTCCACATAGTATGAAAACGGGCAGGAAGAATACTTCTCAAGTCTTGATACACTGGTGTGTATTGTACTGCCATACAGCATCCTTACCCGTTCCTGCCTGATAAGCTCCACCTGATTGGTGTAATTGAAGCCTTCCACCATACGGCCATACTTTTCCTGCCATTTTTCTTGCTTTGAGTACCAGTCCACTACAGTTTTCCAAAGCGGATCGGTATATTTGCCTTCAAGGCTCTGTCTCATAGCAGCCACCAGCTCATTAAAGGTCGGCAATGGAGCTGATACGTATGCTTCAGCACTACCTGCAGCTTCACTCTTAGTCATTCCGCTTTCAAAGCTTATATTGGGAAACATCCTCTTTAACCTGCTTATAATCATAGACGGCCGTAATGCCCTTCCATCCCTGTCAGCAGCGCAAAAGCTCAGCCTGAGATAATTGGATGGGGCTGTCAATGCAGTATATATGAGATACTGCTGTTCAAAGGTCCTGCCCCTTGTATCCGGAGCAAGCTCCATCCCGAGAGTCCCCAAGGTTTCTCTATCCCTGTCCGACAAAATGCCCTCTTGTTTAAAAGGTATCGGAAATATCCCATCATTGGCACCTAATATGTATATTGCTTTTACATCATGGCTTTTGGAACGCTCGAGGCTTCCTACGAGCACTTGTTCAAGGGCTGCCGGTATCAAGCCGATATTATATTCCCCAAAGCCCACCGAGAGAATCTCCAGGAAGGTTTCCACCTTAACTGCCTCGTCTCCCATAGCCTCAACCACCTGATCCAAAAGCTCCAGAAGTATATTCCACACCTGACTGTACTCATCTGCCCTATCCAGCTCTCCTGCTTCGGTAAAATGCTGCACAAGCTTTTCCAGTCTTTCGGGCACTTCCAATTCATACAAAAATTCATATAAGGCTGTGCATATTTCCTTCCCATTGTTTCTGCCTTTTATTTTTTTATAGAGCTTTGAGAGAGGAGTCACTACTTTCTTTCTTACCTCATTCACCCTTTGCAGCAGCTCAAGCAGATATTGTCCTGACCCGGACTTTTCCATACTATAGCCCAGTGTATAGCTCCATTCCTCGTCCTTCATCCAACTGCTGCCTTTTATTCCGTTGGCCAGCACATAGTTCTCAAGCAGGTCCAGGTCTTCTCTATCAACTCCTGTAAGACCTGTTTTCAGATATCTGAAAACGGCTTCATAGGACCAATTACTTGTGAAAACCTCCAATGCCGAGATTACCAGAAGTACCAGAGGATGTCCCGTAATATCCTTTTTTCTGTCTATGAAGCAAGGTATTCCATACTCCCCGAATATCACCCTTATTACCTTTTCATAAAGTGCCAGGTCTCCTGTCAACACAGCAATATCCCTGTACCTCAAGCCTTCCTCCCTGCACTTTTTCAATATATCTCTTGCAGCACTCTCAGCTTCCGCATATATGTTAGGAGCCTCGTAGAGGCTCAAATACCTTGTATCATCCTTGTATATCCCATGAAGATATGTATATAGATTCGCCTCAAGGAACGCCAGCTCATTGTTGTATTTCAGCCCGTCACTTTTAATAGCAGCAGGTGCTTCCACCTTCACCCCTATATCCGCAGCCAGCCTCTTAAGCTTTGCTGAGGCGGTCTTTGCAGGCAGGAAGGCGTCTATTTCCTCCAATGCCAGTTCATCCGCAAGACAATCTGTGCATAATGCTAAATTAACCCTGACCGCTTTAGCCATAAGCCTCTCAATTACAACGTACTCCTGCGGGGTGAAGCCGGAAAATTCATCTATCCATATTTCCGAGCCCTCAAGAAGCTTGCACTGCATTAGCTTTTCAGCCAACAGAGCAAGATCGTCGTCAGAGTCTATATATTTATCATGGAGCCTTTTCTCAAAATCCCCATATATTAGTCCTATGTCATGGAGTTTGTCCTTCAGCTGTGTGCTCATATCAGCCGTTTCAAGAGTGTTTACAGCATCAGGTGTAATATTGTATCTCTTAAACTCACTGATAGTGCCGCATAGTGTGTTTACAAAACCCCTCTGTCCTGCAGCCCTGGAAAACACCCTTAAGTTTTCCTTGAGCCTCTCCATTATGGTATAAACCAGTATGCTTTTCCCTGCGGGATTTATATGCTTCCTTACTATCCCACCTACTTCTCCAAGCACTCTGTGGGATAATCTGCCGAAGCTTAATACCTCTACTCCGTTTATTCCGCTTGCGCCAAGGGCTTTTATCAGCCTTTTCTCTGCCTGATAGGAAAACTGATCGGGAACAATTATGATATGTCTCAACGCCTGTCCCCGTTCCAAGCTTGACTTTATTTCATTCAGGCAGAAGGTGCTTTTACCGCATCCTGCCCTTCCGTATATGATTCTCAGACTCATTTGAAATCATCCCCTGTCCTGGCAATATATCTATATTATATCACACAAAACTTCTATTATTAGATAGTTTTGGGCTATTAGGCAGCATCTTCATCCTAATGAAGTTTCATACATTGGGTATTGAATTACTATAAACATAATGATATATTGTTTATATATTATTTAAACCATATGCGTATATGTTTGTTCAGGAGGGGTTAGCAATGAGAATTTATTCATTCAATGAGCTTTCAGAAGAACAAAAGAGAAATATTTACCAGTTTACAGACAGCTTCAAGTCCAAAAACAGCTATGGAAGTTATGATGAAATGGTCAAGCTTTATGAGGGGGTCGCCTTTGATCATGGCAGCAGTTACTTTTCATTATGGGATGATAAAAGACCTGTTGCAACCATTGGTGTGATTTCCAAAGAGGCGGAGGCAAGAGGGGAAATATTTCTTGTATGCATTAATATAAAGGAGCAAGACAGCCATAAGCTATCAAAGCTTCTTTCCAAGGCCTATGATTACTGCTCGGGCATCAAGGCTGCCAAGTTCCGGCTTGGTGTAATGCATGACAGATATTATCTCATATCAGAACTAGAGAAAAGTGGTTATGTAGAGGTAAATAGAAATCTTATCATGCGATATTGCGGAGGCAATATTGGTTTTGAGGAAGATATGGACAAATGCTTTAAACCCTTGTCCCCAGAGAATATAAAGGATTATCAAAGGGTGGAAAGTGCTGCCTTCCTTCAGGCTCCAAATGGCGGAGTCGTTGAGGACGAGGAGCTTCAAGGCTTGCTGGATGAATACTGCGGGAGCAATTTAGCCGGAGTTTTCTATGCAGAAGATATTCCCGCCGGGACGTATACATTGAGAATTAAAGATGATGACGGCTGGATTGAGAGTATAGGTGTAGCCCCCGAGTACCAAGGCAGAGGTATCGGCAGGATGCTGCTGCATAAATCGATAAAGGTACTTCAAGCTGTGGGAGTCAAGAATATAAAGCTTTCGGTTTTCGATACTAACACCAGGGCATTAACGTTGTATAAGAAAGACGGCTTTGAAGTAGAAAGCGAGCCTTCTATATGGTATGAAAAGTAAGGGGGGTATCCTATCGCCCCTTTATCCTTATAATACTCACCTGACTCCTGTTCAGAAACCTTATAGGCAGCTTGCTTGTGCCCACACCGCTGTCAATATAGAGCAGGCTGTTTTCTTTCAATTTAAACATCCCTTTGTCAAAATGAGGGAAAAGGCCCTCCCCCGGTTCTATTATTGCGCCTATAAAAGGAAATCTTATCTGGCCTCCGTGAGTATGTCCGCAAAGTATCAGGTCTGGCGAATAATGTCCCAGCCGCTGTCGTATCTTTGGCGAGTGCGAAAGCAAGACTGTATACTTATTGCTATTCACGCTCTTCATCGCTTTTTCAATATTGTCCCTGCGCCCATAGGCATCATCTACCCCGCATATATTGATGTCTGCACTCCTTGCAGCAAAGGTTGAGCCTTTGTTATTTAGAATCACTACTCCCATGTCCTTAAGCTTGACAAGCAGTTCTTTCCTTCTGTTATTACTCCATTCATGGTTGCCTGACACGAAAAATATGCTCGGGCATATTGAACGCAGCTCACTTACTAAGGCATCCACATTACTAAAATCCTCCGTGGATCTATCCACCAAATCTCCGGTTATCAATACAGCATCAAGCTTGATATTACCCAATGCCTTAATGAGCCTTTGTACAATTTCTGCAGAAGCACCTCCATGAAAGTCGCTTACTTGCAGGAGTGTGACCTCCTCCCCCTGTTTAAGCTTTTCTGTATCTATATTGACTTCCCTCACTACAGGAAAATTGACTTCAAAAACCACATCAACTGCTATTAAGAGAGCTGCTGCCACAACTATTTTAATTACATTACCAAGCAAATCCTTCAGCTCCTTTAGCCATAAGATAAGGTAATTGGTCTAAGCATACCCTTATAAAATACCTCATATAATATTACCCATCCCTTATACCGTATATTCCTATAAGATTGAATTGAGTCTGTACTTCTGTTAGAATCTTATGTAGGAGATTGGGAAAGGAATTGTGGATATGAATTCTATAATAACTAAAATGAAAGATGACCGCTTCAGGTCTATATTATTTCTTGTACTAGCCGCCCTGCTTTGGAGCCTTGGAGGCCTGCTGATCAAATCAATAAAGCTGAATGCATTGGCGATAGCCGGAGTGAGAAGCTTTACAGCCGCGCTTCTTATGCTTACTGTAATAAGAAAGCCCAGCCTTAAATTTAACAGGTACAAGATAGGTGGAGCCATTGCGTACGTGGGTACTGTAGCACTGTTTGTTATGGCTAATAAGCTTACAACTGCAGCTACAGCAATACTTCTTCAATATACAGCCCCTATTTATGTAGCGTTGCTTGGCGCGTGGTTTCTGAAAGAGCGAACAACCTTTATGGATTGGGTGACTATATTTATGGTATTTGGCGGTATGATACTGTTTTTTATAGATGATGTGGGTGCCGGAGGCATGCTCGGCAACATTTATGCAATACTCAGCGGGTTCAGCTTTGCCTGCATGGTGCTGCTGCTTCGCAAGCAGAAGGACGCGTCTCCTCTGGAGTCTGTATTCTGGGGCAATGTGCTTACAGCAATCATAGGCCTTCCATTTATGTTTGGCGCCAGGCCGGACGCTTCCAGCTGGATAGCATTGCTGCTCCTTGGGGTATTCCAGCTTGGATTATCTTATATGTTATACGCTTTGGCGATAAAACACGTTACCGCTCTGGAGGCAATATTGATACCTGTCATTGAGCCAATTTTGAACCCTGTATGGGTGTTTCTGGTATTAGGCGAGTATCCCGGACCCTGGGCTTTTGTGGGCGGCTTCATAGTATTATCCGCGATAGTTGGCAGGAGTGTACTTATGGCACTGAAGGCAAACAGAAAGACAGAAAATAACGAAGCAGTATAAAAAAATAACCCGGCGAAATTCGCCGGGTTTTATATATTTCTTATACTCTTTCAAGCTTCATTCCTGTCTCATGTCCGTTAAGGTCCTGCACCTCAAAGCTCTTGTCTGTGACTCTTTCAACCTTTTCAGCCAAGGTTTCCTTCATTATATAGTCCTTGTATGCAGAAACTGCACCTGCTATTTCGTCATCTCCGTCAAAGTATATATTTATTCTGTCCATCATTTCATAATTGTTGTTCTTTCTCATTTGCTGCACTTTGGAGATGAATTCCCTTGCATAGCCCTCTTCAATCAGCTCTTTTGTAAGGGTAGTGTCAAGTATTATAAAGAGGTTGTTTTCTGTTGTTACTGTGAAGCCTTCCTTGGCTGCTATGCTAGTTATAACATAGTCCTTGTTTATCTCAAGTGTCTCTCCGTCAAGATTAACCTTTACTGTCTCTCCGGCCTCCAGCTTCGGTGCATACACTGACGCATCCATTTCCTGAAGCACCTTCGCAAAGGTCTTTATCTTCCCACCCAGTATCGAGCCTGCAAATTTATAGTTTGGCTTGAGGCTAAAGTTCATATATCTGTTTAAATCTTTCTCGAAGATTACTTCTTTTACGTTGAGTTCCTCCTGGATAAGCGGTATCAAATAGGATATCAGCTCTTCATATTTTGCATCTATAAATACCTTCTGTATCGGCTGACGTACCTTTATTCTTACCTGCTCCCTCGAAGCCCTTCCCATTCCTACCAGGCTCCTTACCAGGTCCATTCTCTCTTCCAGCTTGTCATCTATGAGCTTTTCATTCTGCACAGGGAAATCAGCCACATGTACAGACAGCTCTCCTGTGAGGTTCCTGTATATTTCCTCTGAAAGATACGGAGCAAATGGAGCAATAAGCTTTGATACTCCTACCATTACCTCGTAGGTAGTGTTGTAAACCGCTTTTTTGTCCTCTGTAAGCTCTGTTTCCCAGAACCTTCTCCTGGAACGTCTGATATACCAGTTGGACAGATCTTCATTTACAAAATTCTGTATCTTTCTTACGGATCTGTTAAGATCATATTCATCAAGCTCAGCAGTAACTTCCCTTACAAGGTTGTTGTACTTGGAAAGCATCCATCTGTCAAGCTCGGGACGATCACAGTACTCTACGAAGAAATCCTTGGGGTCTATACTGTCGGTATTTGCATACAGTGCAAAGAAAGTGTGAACATTTTTAAGTGTTCCAAAGAACTTGCTGAGTACTTCCTTCAAGCCATCTTCGTCAAACTTTGTGGTAGACCATACCGGGGATACATATAGCATATACCATCTTATAGCATCTGCTCCATACTTGTCGAACATTTCAAAGGGGTCTACGGTATTTCCAAGGGACTTTGACATCTTTCTGCCGTCCTTGTCTACCAAATGCCCGTTAACAAGTACATTTTTGTATGGAGATGTACCCATTACAAAGGTAGATATCGCAATCAGCGAATAGAACCAACCTCTTGTCTGGTCTATTGCTTCGCAAATGTAGTCTGCCGGGAATAGTTTCTCAAAATTCTCTTTGTTTTCAAAAGGATAGTGATGCTGTGCGAAAGGCATTGCCCCACTGTCGAACCAGCAGTCTATAACTTCCTTTACTCTCGTCATGGTGCCGCCACACTTTTCACACTTTATATGCACATCATCCACATAAGGTCTGTGCAAATCAATACTCTCATCAATTTTCTCTATAGATCTTTCCACAAGTTCTTTTCTGGAGCCTATGGAATCAGTATGTCCACAACCGCATCTCCAAATATTAAGCGGTGTTCCCCAGTATCTGTTTCTGGAAAGAGCCCAGTCGTTAACATTTTCAAGCCAGTTGCCAAAGCGCTTCTCCCCAATGTAATCAGGGAACCAATTTACTGCATTATTGTTAGCTACGAGATTGTCTCTAAGCTTGGTCATTTCTATATACCAGCTTGGTTTTGCGTAGTAAAGCAGTGGAGTCTTGCACCTCCAGCAGTGCGGATAATTGTGATCAACCTTTTCCTTTTTGAAAAGCTTGCCCTCTAATGCCAGCCATTTGATTACCTCAGGATCTGCATCCATTACAAACTGTCCTTCCCAGGGTGTGGCGGTGAATTTGCCCGCTTCATTGACCGGCTGCAGAACCGGAAGATCATATCTTCTTCCTGTATTGTAGTCATCTTCACCAAAGGCAGGAGCTGTATGGACTATACCTGTGCCATCCTCCGTTGTGACATAATCAGCTACTGTTACGAAGAAGGCTTTCTTCTCCGGGTTTACAAAAGGCATCAGCTGCTCATATTCCATGTATTCCATGTCTTTGCCCTTAATCTCTTCCAACACCTCGAACTCTTCTCCCAGAACCTTATGGGATAATGTCTTTTCCAGATAGTATATTTCATCATTCTGTTTTACTTTAAGATATGTCTCCCTTGGATTCACTGTAAGGGCTACATTGGAAGGCAGTGTCCAGGGTGTAGTTGTCCATACCAGGAAATATTCGTCAACGCCCTTTTTCTTGAACTTTACTATAACAGTTGTTGTCTTTATTTCCTTGTAGCCTTGAGCCACCTCATGGCTGGCAAGTCCTGTACCGCATCTTGGGCAGTAAGGGGATATCTTGTGCCCTTCATAGATGTAGCCTTCTTCTTTGAATTTGTTCAATATCCACCAAACTGACTCTATATAATCATTTTCATAGGTTACATAGGGATGCTCCATATCTATGAGATAAGCCATCTTTTCGGTCATATCTCTCCACAGCCCTACATACTTGAAAACAGAATCACGGCATTTTTCATTGAATTCCTTTATGCCGTACTTTTCAATGTCCTGCTTGCCGGATAGCTTAAGCTCCTTCTCAACCTCAATTTCAACAGGAAGCCCATGGGTATCCCAGCCGGCTTTCCTCTTGACCTGATAGCCCTTCATTGTCTTGTAGCGGCATACTGTATCCTTCAATGTCCTTGACAGGACATGGTGTATGCCCGGTCTGCCATTGGCAGTAGGAGGTCCTTCGTAGAATATGAATGAATCCTTGCCTTCTCTGGTTTCTATGCTTTTTTTGAGGATATCAATCTCTTTCCAGTATTCCGATATGCTTTTTTCATTTTCAGCTGCTCGCTTGTCAGATAAAAATTTGAATTTGTCCATATTAAACATCCTTTCTGAGTATAGATTCTTAAAATATAAAGCCTTTATTTAAGCATTTTAACAATTAATGAAGCCTTTATGAAATGCACTTAACGGAAAGTGGAACATTAATGAAATTTATACTTTCCTATGCATTATAAAAAGTCCCTTCAGCTAAAGCCAAAGGGACGATAAAATACCGCGGTACCACCCAGGTTATGCATCACAGTTTAAACAAATGATACACCACTCAATGCATATAACGCATGCCTGCGAAAAGGCTTACTGGTTTTCAGCCGTTCAGCTCCGAGGTGATCTTCATAAACTGGCAAATGACAATCTTCCACCAAATGAATGTCTCTCTTTGAATTGCGTCCTTTACTACTGTCCTCTTCAATGCTTTTTTAATGTTTAAAATTAATATCCATAATTATATATTATGCACCCTTGCCCTGTCAAGTTCTTTACTATTATGCCCAAACGCTGCTACTTATTCAACACAGAATATGCCCTGTCTATATAAATAACAGCATTATAATTAGGATACCTTGCTTTTATTTCTTGAGCTACTTCCGCTGAGAGGTTCTTTGCCTTTTTCTCATCATATTCGTAAGGTACTACCAAGTCGAATATAAGGTTCTTATGTCCTTCGCCGCCTACTATCCTAAAGTCATGTATAGTCAATTCCTCACGCAATTCAGTTATAATTTCTATTACCTGCTCCAAAGTACTTTGGACAACTTTATCATCGGTATTGATAGGATCCATATGTATTACCAGATGTATATCAAGTTCTTCCGAAATCTCCTGCTCCGCCAGATCTATAATATCATGGGCTTCCATGATGTCCATCTTGGCAGGAATCTCTGCATGCAGCGAAACAACGCACCTGCCGGGGCCGTAATTGTGCACTATCATATCATGTATTCCGATTATTTTTTCATAACGCATGGTCTTTTCGGTAATTTCGGTTATGAATTTAGGCTCCGGAGCCTCTCCCAGCAGCGGGTTGAGTGTCTCCCTGGTAAGGGATATCCCTGAATAAATAATAAAAGCTGATACCAAGAGCCCGATATATCCGTCTATAGGGAAGGTTATCCACTTGGAGCAGAGCAGTGAAAAGGCAACTACTGATGTAGTTATCACATCACTTAGGCTGTCTGTAGCAGAAGCCTCCATTGTCTTGCTGTCTATTTTTCTTCCTATGTTTTTATAAAACCTGCTTAGCCAAACCTTTATCCCAATAGATATTATCAAAACAGAAAAAGATATAATATCAAATTTAAGCACCTCAGGGTTTATTACCCTTTCAAAGGAGCTTTTCAAGAACTCAAAACCCACAAGTATTACCAGGAAAGACACAATCATTGCAGATATGTATTCTATCCTCGCATGCCCAAAGGGATGCTCCCTATCGGCAGGCTTGTTTGTTATCTTGAAGCCTATAAGTGTTATTACAGATGAAGCCGCATCAGTCAGGTTGTTCACAGCATCAGCAGTAATTGCTATACTGTTTGACATTAAGCCTATCGTGACCTTTGCTGCCGAAAGCATCACATTGCAGACTATACCTACGAAGCCGCCCAGGTATCCGTATTTCTGTCTGACATTTTTATCCCTTATATTTTCATTATCCCTTACAAAGGTTTTTATAAGCATGTCTGTAAGCAATTCAACACCCCCGTACGTTCTGCAAAATATGAAAATTTTATATGTCTATTCATTATAATACTAAATAATATTAAAATCAAAGTGAATAAAAACACTACATTTTCCCGCCAGCATTTCTTATCTGCACCTTAACCTCAACGTTAATTTCAGATTCCTGTATTATTTTGTCAATATCCTCTTTCGTAATTTTTTCCCGTGTATGTGCCTTTATACTATTAGCAAGATTCAACGCATCAAACTTGAATTCCTCCTGAGTCTTTTTTACAAGAGCCTCTGCCCTCTTTTTAATATGCTGTTCCAAGGAATCCTGAAAGACCTTCAACAAATTCGTACCGTCCTGCATCGGTTTCTGCTTCTTATGCTCCACTATTACTCCTGCCAGTTTTATCTGTATATTGAAAGCATATTTATCCCCTTCTTTTCTCACAGTCACTTTCCTGCTGTTTGAGCCTTCAAAGGTTGCTTCATCAATAACCTTTCCATCCTTTTGCACCTTAAAAGACAGCGAGCCCCGGCATTTAATACCTCTCAACATAACAGCTGTCTCAGTTTCTTCCCTGCCCATATCACCAGATAATTTCCCTTTGTTCACCAGGCATGAGCCCGCAAGCATTATTTCCCCATTTCTATAAATGATATGCGGCAGTATAGCTGCTGTCTCATAGCTGACCAAATCTCTGTTTAAGCGGAACAGTGTTGTGTATGGAGAGAAACTTGTATTCTTGCTGTTCTCCATGAGGGCCTTCAAATATATTCCTACATTTGGGTAATTGGGGATTGGTTTTTTAATAAGATCTACGGCCCTTCCTTTCGCTATCACAATGAACAAAGAAGCCTTTACCCTAGGGTTTCTCACAATTACATCAATTATTTCCAAAATGTTTTCTTTTTTAACTAGCTCCTCGCCTAAAAGCAGAAGCTGTATTTGCCCAAATATCACCTGTTCCCCAATCTGCGTATTTCTTCTTCCCCTTGCTTCTCCGATTATTTGCCCTGTGGTATCAATTATATGGAATTTTCCCTTTACATCCTCGTAGAACACAGGGACCCCGACAGTTACAAGATACTTGTCATCCGGGTATTCCTTCTCGCTTTCCAGTATTGTGTCATATGCAACAATAAGCGGAACAGACAAATCATCCAATTCTTTAGCATCCCAACAGCCCGTAAGCATAGTCAGACAAAGTAAAATGGCGAACAAGCGAATTGCACTTCTACGCATTTTCGTTTTGTTTTCCACCCCTCTTCCCTGTGAATAATCCGCATATAATGAGTATGAGCGGTAAAGCAATTCCTATTGACAATGCAATCAGCCCCACATTATCAGAAAGTTTAAAAACCTCAAGTACGTTCTTAGGGTAATAGGCTATTCCTATTATTATTGGAAATAGGGCTAGGGTGCTCCACCTTTGAGATTTCAATTTAAAAAGTTCCGCTATAATATGACTTGCACAAAAATACTGGATACTGATAGGCCTGAAGGATACACCTATCCAAGCCTGTATGAACAGGAATTCAATTCTTTCAATTACCGGTACCTCTGCTGTTGCAAGCAGTCTAAGTGAAGGCCATATGAATTTTTGTGTAAGCTCAGTCCCAAAGACTAAAATAACACCAACAACAAAATACAAGTAAATAGCAAGGGTTATCAGGAGAGCATACAAGCTTGCTCCAAAAGCTTCCTTCTCCCGTAATACATAGGGGTGGAAAACAATATACAGCTCAAATCCTGAGAAAGCAAAACCTGTTGTCAGTGCAGCCTTGGCATAATCCGATACTTTGAAGTTCAGAATGGGCATCAGGTTTCGAATATCAGCATTGCTTATGATTGCGGGCAAGGAGAAAAACACTATAGGCAGAAGTATGTAAAAAAGAAATTCATTTACCCTTCCTAGCACCTTTGCATTACTTGATGCCAGATAAGCACATACGGAAAGCATCAGTACCAGCTTGACCAGCATCGGTGTCTCGCTAAGCAAAAACATAGATACTACCTCTATGAAGACTCTGAGCAGAACTGAAGCTGTGAGTATCGAGTATGATGCCAATAGTATACTGAACAGGCCTCCCAGCCACCTGCCGCTAACCGACCTGCACACTTTCACAAAGCTGACCGCATTATTTTTTTTGTATAGAAATCTTATTAATGAAAGTGAAGCAAGGGGGAACAGCGAACCCAGAAGAACTGCCAGCCATGCATCCTGTCCCACTTCCTTTGCTGCAAGCCTGGGAAGGCTCAATATGCCGGAGCCAAGCATACTTCCTATCATAATAAAAATAAGCTGTTTGCTCGTAATATCTAATCCACTTTTACTTTCCATCTTTCTGCTCCCTTGCATTTACCACTCTCTTCTTATTATATCCAGGTATAGAAACAGGCCTTTCCTTCATTGCCCAAATAGGCACCCTTATGTACAAATCCTTGAGATCCTTAAATCTGGTGGGTGCTATTGGGGCAAAGTATGGGACACCAAAACTTTCTAAACTGCAAAGGTGTATTATTATTATCAGCCAACCTAGCGTAATGCCAAAAGCACCAAAGGATGCAGCCGCCAAAATAAGAAAAAGCCTCAATAGCCTAATGACTAAAGACATGCTGTAGTTAGGTATAATAAAATTGCATATGATTGTTATTGTTATTACTATTATCATTGCAGGACTGACCAGATTCGACCTAACTGCCGCATCCCCCAGGATTATACCTCCCACTACTCCTAATGTCGTCGCTACTGCCGTAGGCAATCTCAAGCCAGCTTCCCGAAGCGATTCTATTACAAACTCCATGATTAATGCCTCTATAACCGGAGGGAAAGGTACCTTTTTTCTGAGTTCAGCAATATTAAGCAGCAGTTCTAAAGGGACCAGCTCCGGATGGAAGGAGGTCAGCGCAATGTAAGCCGGTGCTGCACTTGTCGTTACAAGAAATGCTATGGCTCTCAAAATTCTTATATATGTTCCAATATAAGTGCGTTCATAGTAATCCTCGGGTGCCTGGAAAAACTGAATGAGCTGAGCCGGCACCAATAACACATAAGGTGTTCTGTCAAGAACAACTGCAATTCTTCCTTCAAGTAAGGCTGCGACAACCTTATCAGGTTTCTCTGTTCCTTGAGTCTGTGGAAAAGGAGAGTAAGGATTGTCTTCTATGAATGCTTCTATATATCCATTGGCCAATACCCCATCTATATCTATCTTCTTTATACGGCTCTTAACCTCTTTTACCAGTTTAGCATCTGCCAAGCCCCCCACATATAAAACAGCAAGGTCTGTCTTTGTCCTTCTTCCAACTTTGGAGACTTCAACTTTTAAGGTCGGATCCGGCAATGTCTTCCTTATAACAGCCACATTATTCCATAAATCTTCTATGAAGCCCTCTTTTGAGCCCCTTAGCGTTCTTTCATTCTCAGGTTCAGTGACCTGCCTTGCTTTCACCCCAGCTACTTCCAATATTATGATTTGATCAATGTTATTCAATAGCAGGATAACTCTACCTTGGAACATTTCATCTTTAGCAAGGTTTTTGTCTTTTAATGCCTTTATTGTTCCTACGGTCAAACAGCTATCCATCAATCTCTTCACAAATGAACTGCTGCCAGAGTCCTTCCCGGCCTTGTCCTTGAAGTTCATCAACGGTTTGATGATATTTACATTAAGTGTATTCTTATCTATACTGCCATACGTATAAATCAGTACGGCTTCTAAATCCTCGCTGCCCCCTATCATTAAATCCCTGAACACTATATCTCCATTGCCCGCAAGCTCGCGTCTGAACCACTCCTCTGCATCTAAAGCAGGGGCAGCTGCCTTCCCGGAATTATCCGGTCTTAATCGAGCTGTTGTCGCAATCTGTTTTATTGTTTTATATTTTTGGGGTTTCACTTTGCGTTTGATGCTAATGAGACGTTTCACCATTACCACTCCTTGTCACTGCCTTTTGCTAATGGTATTAATAAGTCAAATTCCATTTAAGCTATTATCTTCATATTAATTGATTATTATTAGCATAAAAAAACAAGGGTGGAAACTAACGTTTCCACCCTTGTCATTATACTTCCCTATACAATACCTCAAGCATCATCTTAAGTCCTTGAAGTCCTATGTTCAATACTCTGCTTTCCTTTATAACCTCTGACAGTTTGTCCTCAACCATCCTTATCTTCTTTTCCTTGATAAACTCCTTATTCTCCCTTGAAACGAAACATCCCTTTCCAATTACCGATTCAATAAAGCCTTCGTTCTCAAGCTCATCGTAGGCTCTCTTGGTAGTAATAACACTTATATGCAACTCAGCTGCCAGCTTCCTTATAGAGGGCAGACCCTCTCCAGGTTTCAACTGCTGATTTATAATCAACTTTTTTATCTGGTTCGCAATCTGTTCATATATTGGTTCGCGTGTCGAATTGCTGACTGTTATATCCATATATATACACCTCACTCTTGTGGAGACTGATAGCGAGACAGGTTCTGTCCTGACTGTTATGGCTGATTATGCACACTGAAAGCCTTGAAATTGTATATTCTGTATATAGTGTATATACTGTCTATACCGTGCATACCATATATGTACAGTATAGACATTTTTGTCATCTGTGTCAATAAAAAGGTGAAGCATGTAGAATGTAGTAAATGATGATAGAATTATGTCCTGAGGTGTCAGAGGGTACTGTGAAAAATATTGAAAAAAAGCAAAAAATACGACAAATCAAAAAAAGGTGGAGATAGAATAGTCTGGCAATGTTAAAATACTGTCTTAAAAGCCATCCTGGAGCCCGTTTTTAAGCTTTATATGTATCATAAGGCAGTAATGCTTGACCTTATTCCTACCATCCCATCCCTAATCTTCCTACAGTTTGTTTATGTAAACCTATTTCAGTTTATAATGTCATTATTTATTAGCAGGGTAATGTATATAATATTAGCAGCGATAATTTAATCAGAAAGGAAAGAATACCTTTGAGATTTAACAGAAAGACAGCATTGTACACCTTTATTATATTCTCTCTGGCATTATATCTAAGACTTCGATTTGTTGTATACACGCCCTTTGAATTCAAAATAGATGCCTGGAGCATGTATCATTATGCCTTGAATGTCATGGGTGGAGAATACTACGGCCATAGATTCGGGGAGCATTGGGCGAGATATGCTTATTGGCCTCCTTTATATATCTTCTTTACAGGCTTTGTCTACAGGTTTTTGGACACAGCGCAAGACCTCTTAGTGATGAGAGTGATTCAAGCAGGCTTCTCTGCTGTTTCCTGCCTGCTTTGTTACAGTATAGCCAGTGCTGCCTTGAAAAACTACAGTGATTTTCATAAGGAAGCAGGACTACTTGCCGGCGTCCTTATGGCCTTAAACCCGAGAATGGTGGTATATACCAACCACCTGTATGTTGAAACTGTATTTATTACTATATACCTTGCCGTTGCTTACTTTTTCCTGATGTACTTCAAATATGAGCTGCCCCAAAAGCTCAGTAGGCACAGGGGCTATGTGCCAACCAAGAACCTATTGCTGTATTCGCTTTTTCTCGGCATAGGCAACCTTACCCGGCCTGTCCTTCTTCTGCTGCCAGGTGTTGTGGTTATTTTCATACTATTGTACACATCAGCCAAAAGGCTTGAGGTGAGAAGGACCTTGGAGGTCATTATACTGGACGGCGCCGTGACTATCATTGTCATGCTATTGGTATTATCACCTTGGATTATAAGGAATTACTCTGTTACCGGGCGCTTTATACTTATAGATACCAACGGTCCCATAAACTTCTACATAGCTCATAATCCCTTGGCAAATGGGCGGTGGGTGGATGTCAAGCCTTACACTGATATCAACAAGCTGTACGAGACAGGCTACCATGAAGGACTGACTTACTTAAAAAGAAATATTCCCATGGAAATGAAGCTTTTGAGGCTTAAGCAGCGGCTCTTCCTTTATCAGGTCGACCCGCATATATCAGAGGCCAAATATCACCTGGACAGAACCTATAAGCTTCCTCTTTACGGCAGCCTGATAAAAATGGGCATAGTAAAAAAGGACATCCTCGAAAGCACCTATAGGCTTCCTCAAATGTCCTTTATATTCTTATGGAAGGCTGCCATTATACTATTACCCCTTTTCATCATAAGACTCCTTACCGCCAGGTCCTTCTATGTCTTATTCTGCGAGCCTGCCTGGATAATCGGGAATTTCTTATATGTCAACCTTATTATTCAGATATTCTACTTTGCACCCAGATACAGAATCTCTGCAGAGCCTTTTCTTTGCATTATTATTGGCATTCTGCTTGTCGGGATGCTAACCCCCAGTTCCCGCATTACTTCACCGAAATACTAGCTGCTATTTATACAGTATCACAATGCTGGTCAGTATCCACAGCAGTATATTAATTAGCAGCGGCTTGTCAGTCAGTACTATTTCCTCTGGACTTTCGCCCAGTTTTTTATTGTATATCAAGTACTGGTATCTGAAGATCCCATATAGTACGAATAATATAGTAACCATTGAATACTTGTCATCGCTTGCAAAAAATGTGTATAAGCAATAGGATATCAATGTAGACGCCGTTACAATTGAGAGCATACTATCTATAAAGTCCAGAGAGTAATGCTCAAGAATTTTTCGGTGGCTTTGGGCACCCTCCTGAAGCACCAAAAGCTCAGTCCGTCTCTTACTAAAACCCAGGAACAGTGCCAGCAGAAAGGTGCATAAAAGCAGCCATGGGGAGATAAGCACACTGATAGCCAAAGCACCCCCTGCTACTCTTAAAATAAAACCCAGAGCGATAGACATTACATCAAGTATGACAAGATGCTTTACATACAATGTATATAACAGATTATTAAGCAAATAAATCATTATTATTATACCGAAGCTGTAGTTCAACATAAAAGAAAATGCAATCGCAGCAGGAAGCATAAATGTCATCAGTATTTGTGCCTCTCTCTTGCTTATCACTCCCGCAGCCAGAGGCCGCTTCTTTTTTCTGGGATGCTCCCTGTCTTTTTCAATATCCAGCATGTCATTGAATATGTACACAGTGGAGGATGTAATGCAGAAGCATAGGAATGCATAGGCCGCCATCATTATGTAATGCAGTTTGTCTATGTTCCTTGAAAACAGCAGCGCTGCAAATATGAATAGGTTCTTTATCCACTGCTTGGGTCTCAGCAGCTGAATAAAACTCTTAAGTCTGATTGATACCGACTGCCCTTTCGCTCCCTCCAAATAACTTCCCCCCAAAGTTTCATCTATATATTTTATTCTTCCAGCCCTTCGCAAATAAGCAGCTATAGCCTATGACTGCTAGTTTTATTTTTACCTTCGCAGCTCTTTAAATTCTCCTTGCAGCAAAATACATATAATTGCCAAGACTGCCTCAACTTGTATATAATTAGGTTATAGAATATCTAATCCTAAAAGCACGGAGGTTCTATTATGGATTTGAATGAAATAAGGGAACAGATTTATAGAGAAATAGGCTTGAAGCCTAGGTATAAGGATAAAATACAGGCTATGCAGGACCTTTATCTGGCATCCTATGCTACAAAGCGCCCTAAAGAAGGAAGCAGGCGGAACAGCAGCGAAGAGAACGCTAATTTTGAAGCGAGAAGCGATTTTCAGAGAGACAGGGACAGGATAATACATTCAAGTGCATTCCGACGCCTAATGTATAAGACGCAAGTCTTCGTAAACCATGAGGGTGATTTTTACAGGACAAGAATGACACACAGCCTCGAGGTTTCCCAGATTGCAAGAGGGATAGCCCGTTCTCTGGGTTTGAACGAGGATCTGACAGAAGCCATAGCCCTGGGCCACGATCTTGGACACACTCCCTTCGGCCATGCTGTTGAAGAGCTGCTTTCCGAGTTTCTTAAGGACGAACATGGTTTTTTCCACAACGAGAACAGCGTAAGAGTCGTTGATATCATAGAACAGAAGTCAGGCACTGGCAATTGCGGTCTAAACCTTACCTGGGAGGTAAGAGAAGGAATCCTTAAGCATACCAAGGACCATAAGGTCGGCATATGCGAAGATTTGAAGCCTTCTGAGCCATCAAGCCTTGAAGGACAGGTAGTAGCCCTTTCCGACACAATAGCCTATGTGTGCCATGATCTTGATGACGGCATAAATGTAAGGCTAATAAAAGAAAGTATTGATGAAGGTCTTCTGACCCAAAAGGACTTTGACGAATTGGTTTATGAAAATTTCGGTCTTAAAGCAGGCAGTGGCATCAGCCCGTTAATAAATGCCCTTGTTCTGGACATTGTAGAAAGCTCCTGGAGTGTAATTGATGCTAACAACATCACCACTCTCGAACAGGTGAGGGGCTTTACAGACAGTAGCGTGCAGGGAAATAAAATAATAAGGCTCGTCAAACACGAGAACGCCTTTAAAAGCCTTAAGAAATTCGTTACTAAGTATATCTATAATAGTCCAATGACTACAATAATGGATGTGAAGGCAAAGAAAATTGTAGGCGAGATATATAACACCTTCCGGGATAACCCCAAGCAGCTGCCCGGCCGTATATATAAAAAGTTCGTTGACGCTTCCGGCACTCCCGGATCTGACGGCTATGCGGTTACTCGTGCCAGGGTGCTATGCGATTACATTGCTGAAATGACAGACCGCTCAGCATTGGAAACCTATGATAAGCTTTTCGGTCCATTTACAAAGATATGAGATCTCATGGGTATTCCTTCTGAGAATGGTTGCGAGTTACGCGTTACGAGTTGCGCGACGTTGGAGAAAGGCGAGGTGATTATTTGAATAAACTGATGGGCTTTTACGAGCTTAAAGATATTAGTATCCCCACGGTTCCATGGGAAAGGTACTCGAGAGATGTTGTCCTTGACAAAAACATGCTGTGGACAATTAGAGTCGCCGTGAAAAGCGGTGATGACCTTAACCTCCCAAGGGCTGTAGGCGTAACTGCTGAGGAAGCTTCCAGGATAGGAAGTGCCCTTCTGGAAAAGTATGAAGACAGTGGTATGGTCATATATTATCCCTATTTCATAGCAGATAAAAGCGGAGTAATAGATATTAGAAGCAGCCAAACCGTCATAGAAGCTGTAGCTAAGGACTTGTGGAACCTTGTGACCCACGGGCGGAAAGACATCACAATAATTCTCGAAGAATGTGGTGCAAGGTATATTGGGGATGAAAGCTTCCTTTCAGTGGAGGAGCTTGATATTCTCCTAAAGTATATCAACCGCATCAAGGCATACTATAGGGGAGTAATGAGCGAGGGAAAGTCAATAATAGCAGAATGGAGCTTTGCCTACAACACTGATATTGACAACAAGCCTCTAGGTGAAAAGTATCTGGTGTTCTATGAATTAAGAAGCATATAGCCATAAAAAAAATGCCCTGAGGCATTTTTTTTATGGCTTGTATATCACTCTTTCATCTATGTCTTTCAATGTGCTGCAGCCAGTCATTATCATAGCATCTCTAAGCTCAGCACCTATCTTTTTTGTATAAAGCTCCACTCCTTCGGCACCTCCGCCGTAAGCCGCAACTCCATATGGTCTCCCTATCAGCACTGCATCGGCTCCCAGAGCGAGCATCTTAAGGACATCAACTCCTGTCCTTATTCCACCATCAATAAATATCTTGATTTTTCCACCTACTGCCTTATATATTTCTGGCAGTACCTCTACTGTTGCAGGTGTATGGTCAAATACCCTGCCCCCGTGGTTGGATACGACTATCCCATAAGCGCCTGCCTCAACAGCCTTAACAGCTCCCGCCACAGTCATTATCCCCTTTATTATGAAAGGCAGCTTTGTGCTCATCACTATTTCCCTTATTTCCTCAACAGATTTAGGGCTTACCGGCTTGCCCGCAGCAGCCAGAACAGACAGACCTGCAGCATCAATATCCATTGCCACTGCCAAAACGCCTGCCTCATCAGCCTTTTTCACCTTAGCTATGACTTCTTCCTTCTTCCATGGTTTTATTGTTGGTATACCCCAGCCTTCAACCTTGGATATTGCCTTAATAGGCATATTATAATGCTCCTCTTTCACACCATCTCCAGTAAAACCTGCAGTGCCAGCATTCTTGCAGCCAGCTGCAATTGCATAGCTGTACTCCTCATCATTAAGCGCATCTCCATACTGCTGGTGCAAGCCACCTATCGGAGCTGCAAATACCGGAAAACTGAAGCTTTTGCCAAAAAGCTCCACCGAGGTATTCACTTCCTTAAATTCATATATAGTATCCATGTTGAGCTTTATTGCATTCAGCTTTTCAAAGTTCCTGATAAAGCTGCTGCCGCTGCCTTTACCGCCCATGCCGGGCAACTCCCCCCTGCATACAATACCATTGCACTCACGACAGATTCTGCACTTTGATCCAATGGCAGCTTTAGCTTTTTCCAATACTTCTTTGTACTCCATAATAATCCTCCTATAATCATTTATCATATATATTGCTTAATTATATTATGTTTCGCGTGTAAGATTTTTACTTTTTCTGCATAAACTGTAATAGCAGTATAGATTGCATTAATTGCAGCTATATTGAGGGAGGTGATAAGTATGCTGCAAATCGTCCATTGTCATAATTTCAATGGAAAAACCACAGCGAACAACAATCACAGGCATGGTCTTTCGGGCATGACCAGCGAAGAATCCAGCCAATTCGGCCACACCCATAAGATGGTCGGCTATATAACCTTCAACCACGGACATGAGCATTATTACAGCATAGGCACCGGACCAGAGCTTACGGTAGAAGAAGGTCACATGCATTACTATCAGGGTGTTACCGGTGACAGTCACAATCACCTGCATTTTGTATATGGCTACACATCGATTTTCAAATAGCTATTGCTGCTCTCTGTCGAAGGTGAATTCACCTTCCGGCACCTGCTCGCAGACGGCCAACTCACTGCTGCTGTCAGTATCATAAACATAACCGTAAATGTAGCAATCCTTGAACTCACTATTGATTTCACTGCAAAGTTTTTTCATAAAGTTCTTTAAAGTACTGTCTGACAGCTTATCCCACTTTTCTTCGAACCTGTTCTTTTGTATATATATAGTATACTCCATCCTATTATCGTTGCCGCTCAGGGCAAAGGTGAAATGGATTTCGTTGAAGTACCCGTCATAATCGTTGTTAAACCTGTCTTCCAAGGTGCTTATAGTGCTGAAGTTTCTGTAAATGCTTGTTTCCAGCTCCCCTTGCCAGGTATATTGAAAGGTCATTAGCTTTTTGGACACATCTATGTCCTTGATGTAGCCCTTGATTTTAGCAAAATTGTATTCTCCAGCTATTATGCCGCAAACCTCCTTGACCAGTTCTTCCCTTTTTGTACCTGTCAGGCGGCTCCATGCAGATTTATCCTTGCTGAGATCAACCTCTATCTTAACCCTGATTTCATCTTCATTGCCGGAAAGTATGACTCTATATGTTACTCCTGCATACTCACCATATTCATTGTTTAGTTCGTCCTGCAGCTCCCTGATATTTAGCTTCTTGCTGCTTGCTATATCAGTTTCAAGTTTTTTCAGCTTGTCTTGGAGCTCTAATATGCTTTTATTCTTCGTATCAAGCTCTAACTTTAAACTATTCATAGCAGTATTAGGCTTATCCGATATAATGATCTTTTGCTCCTTTTGATTCCAATCTATGTTCTTGTCAAACAATACTGCCAATGCCCTTACAGAGAGGTAATTGGAGCCCTCTATTGAAAAAAGCTTTACTCCAAGGCTTACTTCCTTATCATTATAAATAATCCTGGCATTAGATTCGGCTGCTTGTATGACTTTTGTTATGTCATCGGCAAAGGTAAACATCAAAAGACATGATAAAATTATGATTGTCCATATTGTTAAATGCCTGATGGTTTTCACGGCATAACCCCTCCTTTTACCTACTTAAATAAAGTATACCAGCATATAACGTATTCTTCAACTTATACCAATAATCCCAAAAGGAAGGCTATCGCCTTCCTTAATTTCCGATTACCTCCAGATTCGGATTTTCACACGCTCTCCTGCCGACCTTTGCAATATGCCGCCATTCTCCGCCAATTTCAACTCTGACGATATCAGCCGTATAGTCATTGTTTGTACCATTCTCGCTGCTGTTGTCCAGCAGAGATGAGCCAATGCCATAAATATCAACAGGCACTCCCAGCTGCTCAAACTGTACGATTCTCTGTATGTTGAAGCCTCCTGTGGCAACTATTTTTACATCTTCACACCATTCTTTTGCCATCTCCACATATTCAGCAGCCAAATCCCATTTGTTATATGCTCCATCCAAAGCTTCTCTTATCTTCCATATCAGCCTTGGGTTTACTCCGCAGTCCAGCCTTCTGTCACCTATCGGCTCTATGGCTTCATCCCTCATATTCGCGGAGGTGTCAGGCCTTACTGCATATAGCTTATATTTAGCCGCTTCATCCATACTTCCTGCTTTATAAAGCTCAAGATACTTTGCAAACATCTCACGCATTACTTGAAGAACTTCTGCGACACAGTTATTGTGATAATCTATTAATGCTATACGAAGGATATCCACCGGCATGATTCTGGCAAACTGCATCATTGTTTCCGCCGTATCTCCCAGGAAGCATGCGATTGATGCATGAGCTATAGTGCCTCCCCCTTTTCCTCCCCACCAGCCCCCTTGGTCGTCAGTGGAGACAATTGCCGTGGAGTTCTTGCTATGCTTCTGATTATATGCCAGTACCGCCAGAGAATAAGCATAGCCGTGCATGGCCTGAAGCTTGTAGTGAGCGAACCTTGCCGGAAAGAACAGTATATTCTTGCCCTTAGTAGCCACTAAGGTATTATATACATTTGTGGCAATTCTGGTGGTTTCCGTAAGTACGCCCAGAATTGGGGTCTCAAGTATTGCAAAGTCCCTGTATCTTCCTCTTACCTTCAATACGGGCTGGACATCCATAGGATCTCCATCATACGCTGCAAAGGTTCCATCCTGCACAGCCTCAACCTCGAGTTTGTCATAGGTATTTACGAAGCCGCCCCTTTCATCAAAATACCCTGTGCATTCCCGCAATATTGCCAGGGCTTCATCTACCCCCGCTACTATGCTGAAAGGCTTTCTCCTGGTAAAGAACTGCATCTCTGCCCTGATGTCTCCGTTTTTTACTGCAGAATAATCTATATCGTTTACATCGCTTCTTCCTTCGAAAATATAGTTCTCCTTGGAAAGCTCATTTAAAATTCTTACAGTGTTTGAAAAGTATGCATCTGAATACCAGCCCCTGCGCATCCTCTCTCTATCTATCCTGAAAGTCTCCTTCTTAAGTCGTTCCCCGTTAAATATGCTCATGTTTTCTGCCTCCCTTTTCTTTCGCAGTCAGTTTAATCAAAATGCTTTTCAACCCAGTTGGGATTATACTTGAAAAGCTTGGATGGTCTATGACCGGCATCCTTCGTATATTCATCCGTTTCCACAACCATATCAGATATCTTTCTTCTGAAGTTTGCCTTTAGAAGCTCCTTGCCAAGTATTACCTCATATACCTGCTGCAGCTCTGTTAAAGTGAAGCATTCCGGCATTAAACTAAATGCTATGTCTGTATATTCTATCTTTTTTCTCAGCCTTCCCACGGCATATTCGATTATCTCCCCATGGTCAAAAGCAATACCATTTGATTCAATTAACTCCCTGCTTACCTTAACCACATTTCCAACAAAGGTTTTTTCCACCTTTACTGTGGCACTGAGCTCCTCGCAGTCATTCCGAAGCAGGATCCTTACCCAGCTCTGCACTAGGTACCCTTTTTCAGTTACAGCCTTTTTCTGCTCTACAACACTGTAACTTACTCCAAACCATGCGGCATCCTCAGCATCATCACCAGCCTTTATATCAAGCCTGGTGCTGTCCACCAGGGACATATAGGAGCAGCCAATAACTCTGGTGCGCGGGTCCCTTCCTACATCACCCCAGGTATAAAGCTGTTCCATATATATATTGTCTATGTTTGTCTCTTCCTTTAATTCTCTTAATGCTGCCTTATCCAGACTTTCATCAATATTTACAAAGCCGCCCGGAAGCGCCCAATAACCGAGATAAGGATGATCGCCCCTCTTCACCATAAGAACCTTCAATGTCTTTTCTGGAAGCTTCCTGTAGCTCTCCTTCATCTCATTCATTACAGTAAAAACCAGCATGTCTACTGTAACAGATGGTCTTTCATATTGCCCTGCATCATATTGTGACAAAAACTCCCTCTCTGTGAGACCTTGCTTATTAGCCAAAGTATTGTTTCCCATAAGTATTCCTTTCTCAGCTTAACTTCCAAATCTTGTTTTAGCAAGCTGTATATTCTTATTGTGATAATATCAGTTTGTTATTAACATTGTAGTTCTATATATTTTCCCCGTCAAGGGTAGGATTTTATTATAAAAAAACCCCCATCAGTTTAATCCCGATGAGGGTCGTCTTATATATTATAATCTATTTATTTGCACCGCAGCATTTTTTGTACTTCTTTCCGCTTCCACAGGAGCATGGATCATTTCTTCCCGGCTCTACTGCCTTTATTACTGTACCGGAGAGTCTCTGTTCCTTTGTTATCGCCTTTCTTTTCTCAGGTGCAAGTATGCTGTCCCACTGAGGCAGGCTGTACAGCCATTCAGCCTTTGCTGCAAGCATATTGTAATACAGCTTCTCAAAGTCTATCTCTAATTTCACATTGCTCGACTCTTCCAGTTCTTCCATCTTCATCTCATTAACAAGGCTGTCGTTAATACCATCGAGGAAGCCTGTAAAAAGCATGATGTCTGTCTCGAACTTATCTGCCAGGTCCTTTAATGTTCCCTCAACGATTTCTGTTGGATTAGAAAGAAGCTTTTCATATATGGATTCCTCCATTGTAAAATAGTCTTCCCAAAACTTTTTTTGTTCCTTCTCATCCTGTTCGTTTTCGTATGCCGTACTTCTCCAATTTTCATATAAACTCATTTTATTTCTCCCTCGTTCTTCTCTTTCTAATCTTGCAGCTATTATTCCCAAATTCTAAGTATATTTAATCAAATTTACCGTTTTATATTATAATACAATATAAGGCTTTTTGCAATTTTTTATCAGATTGCGAGTTATTATACTATCGTTGTGATGCTGTTGTCAAGTCGGCTCAAATGGCTGAACAGTCTGCCGGATATATTTGTTATCTCCACACCATACCTAAACATATCACCATTTTTTATTGTCCACATAACCTTTGCAGCTACTTTTTTGTAATTCTCCTCTTGCAAAGTAAGATTTAGAATCAGTATCGTACCTTTTTCAAATGATCTTTCTGATACTATGCCCAGGCCACCTGTAGATACATTGATAAGCATGAGCTCAAGAGGTTCTTTGTATTCCTCAGTCTCACCGTTATATATGCTTTTCGTGCACTGTATTTTTGAGTGATAATCAATCCTTTTACTCTTCCTCATTTCGACAAGATTCGCCGCTTCCGAACCGCTGGTATTCATAGCATCCGCTCCTTTAGAGGTTGTATAATAAATGATTATATCACGTCAGTACATGCACAGTATCAGAAATCATATAAAATGCTTTTATTGAATGGTGAAATGATTATTATATAAAAAAAGAAGAGACTTAATCTCTTCTTTGAGCTTCTGACATTATCCATGTATAAAATTCTTAGGTGCCATCTCGTGCTCTTTATTTTCCCTATCTCTTTCCTTATTCTCTTTCTTATCCATATCCTTATCCGTGTCTGTATCACGCATTAAAATTCTTTCAATATCATTCTTCAGCAATGTATCACCCCACTTTATATTTATAATATATTATCTGCTATTTTATAAATAATATAAGTGGCTGTTTAATGGCATACTGATGCAAATAACAATTTTCCAGTATTTGTAAACAATACAGTGTCGATATATAACACGTATATAGATTTTATTGAAAACATAGGAAGGATTATAAAAACATTTGTCAAGTAAATGCTTTTATGCTACACTCTTCATACTGCTAAAAGGGGGCGCCATTATGGAAAAAGTATATGAGACGGATAGGCTTATTCTGAAGATATTGGATGAAACCTCTGCTCCGCAAGTTTTGGATTATTATATGCGAAACAAGGACTTCTTGGAGGAGTGGGAGCTCAAGCGGCCCAACGAGTTTTACACCTTGGAAGCACAGGCTGCGCAGCTTAGGAATGAATTTAAGGATTTTGAGGAAAAGAGAGCACTCAGGCTGTGGATTTTCAAAAAAGATGATAAAGAAGACAACAGGACTATAGGCCTAATTGCCTTCAATAATATTGTATGGGGAGCCTTCCTGTCATGCTTTCTGGGATATAAGCTTGACAGAAATGAAATTAACAAGGGCTATGTCACTGAGGCATTGAAAAAAGGAATAGAAATTGCATTTAATGAATATAAGCTGCACAGGATTGAAGCAAATATAATGCCTAAGAACGTTAGGTCATTGAGAGTGGTGGAAAAGCTGGGTTTTTATAATGAAGGACTGGCTCACAAATATTTAAAAATAAGTGGAAAATGGGAGGATCATATACATATGGTGCTTCTGAACGAAGAATTGGAATAAAGTAACTATTGACATTTTAATTCATTACTCGTATAATAATTAAAATTATATATTTTCGACAATGACGGGAAGAGTAGCTTTAAGGATATGCTGCAGCGAGCCGGGAATGGTGTAAGCCTGGCACTAAGCCTTAAGTGAAGAACAGCCCTGAGTCTCTAACCGAAATCCGCATAGGAAAGTAGACTTAGACGGAGCCATACCGTTATAGAATGGACAGTATCGATTATATTAAAGAATCCGTACTGACAAAGTGGGTTAAAGCATAGCATTTAACCAATCAGGGTGGTACCGCGAATTACCTTTCGTCCCTTTCATAGGGATGAAGGGTTTTTATTTTGCAAAAAATTATAGGAGGTAATGAAAATGGTAGAAATGCATTCAACCAAAAACTACAAGCCAACACTTGGAATTAGGGAAACGGAGGTAGCTATAAAACATATTAAGGACTTCTTCGAAGCAGATCTTTCAAAAAAGCTCAATCTCACAAGGGTATCAGCTCCCCTCTTTGTATTGCGGTCCTCAGGGCTCAATGACAATCTTAACGGTGTAGAGCGTCCTGTTTCTTTTGATGCTCTCTCGCTCAAGGACACAGAGGTGGAAATCGTACAGTCCTTAGCCAAATGGAAAAGGATAGCGCTTAAAAGGTATGGATTCTCAATAGGGGAAGGTCTTTATACCGATATGAACGCCATTCGCAGGGATGAAGAACTGGACAGTCTCCATTCGATTTATGTGGATCAGTGGGATTGGGAGAAGATTATCCGGCATGAGGATAGAACTCCTGAGACCCTCAAAGAAATTGTAAAGAACATATACAGTGTGTTCCTGGATACGGAAAAGCACATATTCAAGCTTTATCCCCAGTATAAGCCTATGCTCCCAGAAGAGATTTTCTTTATCACAACACAGCAGCTTGAGGATATGTATCCGGACAAGACACCAAAGGAAAGAGAAAACCTTATTGCTAAGGATAAGGGTGCTGTATTTCTAATGCAAATAGGTGCTGCCTTGGAATCCGGCATCAGACATGACGGCAGAGCACCGGACTACGACGACTGGACCTTAAATGGAGATATCATATTCTGGTACCCCGTGCTGGAATGCGCACTGGAGCTTTCTTCAATGGGCATTCGTGTAGATGAAAAGGCTCTCCTGCATCAGCTGGAGGTCGCAGGCTGCGAAGATAGAAAGGTCTTTCCTTTCCACAGCGCACTGCTAAAAGGAGAGCTCCCCTATACCGTAGGCGGAGGCATAGGCCAGTCCAGAATCTGCATGTACTTCCTGCGAAAAGCCCACATCGGTGAGGTTCAGTCATCTATGTGGCCGGAAAGCATGCTTAGTGAGTGCGAAGAGAAAAATATAAAGCTGCTTTAAAGCAGCTTTAGGTTACTGGCAACTGCCAAAATAGGAACAGCCATGTCATAGCCACATATGAGTATACAAAAATTGATGGCACTAATTCTCTCCGCCTAAGAAAAGTCTAACGCCTTCCAATATCCATCCGTGGACGTGGAAGGCTTGCTTCGGCGTCCTGCCTCGCATACGACTT